>NZ_JAWHNU010000008.1:126797-134103 GCF_032582135.1 Pseudomonas syringae group sp. J309-1
CTGTAGGAGCTGCCGAAGGCTGCGAGACATTTCTTCTGACACACCGCGATCGCAGCCTTCGGCAGCTCCTACAAGTCCTGTGTTTGCCGCGAGGCAGCGCTAGAGGTCGCGTTTCTCGCGGCATCATCAAATAGCATGCAACGACTGGATGAAATGCATTTCTGTAGGAGCTGCCGAAGGCTGCGAGACATTTCTTCTGACACACCGCGATCGCAGCCTTCGGCAGCTCCTACAAGTCTTGTGTTTGCCGCGAAACAGTGCGGCACCTTTTCCGTTTCAAGGTCGCGTCCCTGTCCGCTATACGCCGACTTGCGTCGCTGGACATCGCCAGCACCATGTGAAAACCCTCTTCCAAAAACGCGTCAAATTAATTGCGGCCTTCGAAGTCAATGGGCATCAACGCGTCTAAATCAACGTTTCGGGCTGCAATTCACAAGAAAAATCGAAAAGTTCCGCCTGAAGTTGTAACGATATGTTTCAAGAAATTGCCGCTTTTGTCACATATCGGCCTCCACGAGCCATCAGAAAAATTGAAAGACATCCAGTCTCTATTGCTCTTGAAGGCCCGTGAACAATAGTTGGATCCAATGTCTGAACTCTCGTTTCCCTTCGAAAATAGCGCTTAGCCATTTTTATGACGCCAACAGGGTGTCGTTTTTTGCTCTCTTATTCGTTAACAATAGCGTTAATCGATTCAGCTTATCGATGCACCTAAAAACAAGAACTCAACGGATTTTGCCTGTAACCGGGTGAGGCTTTGGCATGGCAGCCGAAGCAGAGAACTTAAAAACTATTGGAATTACGAAAGCTAGGAGGCTGTCATGGGTGCGCAAACCAAGATTCTGGATATCGAAGAGTTCAAGATCTATACCGAAACTTACTGGAAAAGTGATAGCGCCAAGACGGTTCTGCTCGTCAATGGCGCGCTGTCGACCACCGGCTCGTTTGGTCAGACGGTGAAGTACCTGGCCCCACACTTCAATCTGGTGCTGTTCGATCTTCCGTTCTCCGGCCAGTCCAAAGCTCACAATCCTGGCGATACGATTGTGACCAAGGAAGACGAAGTCAGAATTCTTCTGAATATTATTAATCTCTACAAAATCAATTACTTGCTTTCAGTATCCTGGGGTGGCGTTTCCGCGTTGCTGGCGCTTTCCGAGTCGCCCGCGTCAGTTGAGAAAGCGATCATCAGCTCGTTCTCGCCAGTGCTCAATGAGCCGATGCTGGACTACATCGACAAGGCACAGCTCTACCTTGCCGCACGTGAAAAACGAAAAATCGGTTCGTTGCTTAACGACACCGTGGGCAAGTACCTGCCGCGACTTTTCAAACTGTATAACTACAAACACCTGATCAGCCTTGCTGAACATGAATACGGCCAGATCGACTTTCACATCAGCCAGATTCGTAAACTCAGTGCCAGTAATTACGTTGAGCGTTTCTCTTCTATCAAGATCCCTGTGTTGTTCGTCAATGGCGAGAAAGATGAATACACCACTGTTGAAGACGCCCGCAGTTTCTCCACGTACATAGCGCAAAGCAGCTTCAATGTTGTGCCCGATACTGGCCACTTTCTCGACCTTGAGAGCAAGGCCGCCTGGCTGAACTCGCAGAAAACCGTCCTGAGTTTTCTCGGTGCACAGAAAGAAATCAGTCATGCCTGGCCTGAAGCCGCGATTGCCTGAGGCGCAGAACGGCCTTCTGGCTGTTTGGTAGCGGGTCTTCGTTCTGACACCCGGTCTTCGGGTGTGGCGATACTTCACTGGGCTGTGGCTTTGTCGTTGATGAATATTTCTTGTGCTGTGCAATTGTGCGGGTGTTGTGGTGTGGCCGGAAATTCCCGGTTTTTGAATCCTGGATGGGTTGTTCGCCAGCCTTGGCTGGCGCTGGGACTCAACGTTTTTCTGGTGCTTTCCCTCAGTGGCTGTTCTGACGATAAGCCTGTGTCGAAAACACTGGTCCGTGTGGCGGTTCAGGAAGTAGTTTCTTCCGACATCCTGACCAGCGTCGAGCTGACAGGCGATATCCAGGCGCGCAAGGTCACGGAGCAGGCTTTTCGGGTGTCCGGCAAGCTGGTGCAGCGCTTTGTCGATGTGGGCGATCGTGTGCGAGCGGGGCAGCGGTTGGCAAAGCTCGACCCGCGAGAGCAAAACACTGAACTGGCATCGGCCGATGCAGAAGCCGCCGCCAGAGAATCGCGACTGCGTTTGGCGCAAACCAATTACCAGCGTCAGCAAACGTTGCTGCCCAAGGGCTATACCAATCTCAGCGAGTATCAAAAAGCGCAGTCTGCGCTGGAGAGTGCGCGGGGCGATCTTGCCGCGCTGAAAGCGCAGCAGGCCAATGCGCGCGATCAATTGGGCTACACCGAACTGGTCGCGGTGGCTGACGGGGTCATCACGGCGCGTCATGCCGAAGAAGGCCAGGTGGTGCAGGCGGCCACGCCTATTTTCAGTCTTGCCCACGATGGCGAGCGAGAAGCGGTATTCGCGGCCTACGAATCGTTGCTGGAATCTGATCAGCCGGGTCGCCGCGTACATGTTCGCGGGCTGGGCAATCCGGACCTGACGCTGTCCGGCAGGATCCGTGAAATCACTCCGATTGTCTCCTCCGCCAGCGGCACATTACGGGTACGAGTCGCGCTGCAAGACGCTCCCGCCAATCTTGCTCTGGGTACCGTTGTCAGCGCGAAGCTGGATTCTCAGGCCCGCAAAGCTTTCACTTTGCCATGGACGGCTCTGAGTCGCAGTCACGGCAAACCCGCAGTCTGGCGCGTGGACGAGCAGAGCCGTGTGCGTCTGGTTGAAGTGCAGGTGTTGCGTTATGAGCAGGGTCACGTAGTCATCGCATCCGGAGTAGCAGAGGGTGACTGGGTGGTATCCCGCGGTCTGCAGTTTTTGTATCCGGGGCAGAGAGTCGATGTCGCTGCGCGCGAGGGCCATGACAAGAACGATGACAACACCAAGGTCATCGCCTTGGCAGCGGAGGCGAGTCGATGAAGGTCACCGCCATTCGCATCCTTTTGATCTGCAAAGTCTGGTTGTTCTGCATCATTTTCATGATGGTCGCAGGCTGCCGTGACAAGCCTGTGCGCGAGGTTGTCGAGCGGCCTGTGTTGTTTATCGAAATGGTCGACGCGCAGCAGCATGTTCACGGCCGCTTTGCGGGCAGCATTCAGCCGCGCTACGAAGTCGAACTGGGCTTTCGAGTGGCAGGCCGCATTGCGACGCGTCAGGTCGAGATCGGTGACAGGGTTCGTCGGGGTGATCTTCTCGCGACCCTTGAGCCTAGCGGCCAGCAAAACCAACTGCGTGCCCGGCAGGCAGAACTGAACAAGGCCAAAGCGACCTGGCAGCAATTGAGCTCAGAGCGGCAGCGCTATCAGCAACTGATCGAGCGGGGTGTGGGGGCTCGGGCGCGGCTGGATCAGATGAGCGGTGATTTGCAAACCCAGGACGCCATTCTCAGTCAGGCCCGCAATGCGTTGCAGCAAGCCACTGATCATCTGTCCTACACCCGTTTGCTGGCTGAGTTCGACGGCGTGGTCACCGATTGGCATGGTGAGGTCGGTCAGGTGGTTGCGACCGGGCATCCGGTCGTCAGCCTCGCCCGACCTGAAAGCCGCGAAGCCGTGGTTGATCTGCCACTGGATCTGGTTGCCACTCTGAATCAGGGCATTCGGATTCAAGTGATTTCCCAGCTCAATCCGCAGGCTTTTGTCGCCGCCCGTGTGCGTCAGTTGTCGCCACAGATTGATCCGACGACACGCACCCAGCGCGTGCGGCTGACGCTGGATGCCGTGCCGGATAGCTTTCGGCTGGGTTCAACGGTGAGCATTGAGATCAGCAGTGTCGCCGATTCGTTTCGCGAACTGCCGGGCAGCGCTGTGCTGGAGCGCGAGGGCCAGGCGCGGGTGTGGGTCATTGATCCGCAGTCTGCGACCTTGAGCTCGCGGGATGTAACCATTTTGGCCCGACACGGCGCGTCGGTGCGTGTGGAGGGTGAGTTGCGTGACGGTGACAAGGTGGTCATCGCCGGGGTCAACGGTCTGAGAGCAGGACAGAGAGTTCGTATGGATCGCGAGGTCAGTTTGTGAGGGAGCGTTTTAACCTGTCTGCCTGGGGGCTTCGGCACCGCACACTGGTCTGGTACATGATGTTCGTTTCGTTGCTGATGGGAAGCTGGTCGTTCATGAATCTTGGGCGTGAGGAGGATCCCTCGTTTGCCATCAAGACCATGGTCATTCAAGCTCGTTGGCCCGGTGCGACACTGCAGGAGACCTTGCAGCAGGTCACTGACCGCATGGAAAAGAAGCTCGAGGAAATCGATGCGCTGGACTATGTGAAGAGCTACACCCTGGCCGGTGAGTCGACGCTGTTTGTCTTCCTCAAGAGCGACACCCACAGCGCTGACATTCCCGCCGCCTGGTATCAGGTGCGCAAGAAGATCATGGACATTCGGGGTGAACTGCCCGAAGGCATTCAAGGGCCTGCGTTCAACGACGAGTTCGGTGATGTCTTCGGCAGCATCTATGCGTTTACCGCCGATGGGCTTTCTTTTCGTCAGTTGCGCGACTATGTCGAGCAAGTCAGGGCGGACATCCGAAGTGTGCAGGACCTGGGCAAGATCGAGTTGTTGGGGGCGCAACGTGAAGTGATCTACCTGAACTTCTCCATGCGCAAGCTGGCGGCGCTGGGGATTGATCAGCGGCAGGTCATCGCCAGTCTGCAAGCGCAGAACGCAGTAACGCCGGCCGGTGTCATCGAGTCCGGTCCGGAAAGGATTGCAGTGCGCACCAGCGGCCAGTTCACGGATGAAAGTGACCTGCAAGCCGTCAACCTGCGCTTCGGTGACCGCTTCTTTCGCCTGAGTGATCTGGCGACGGTGGAGCGCCGTTATGCCGATCCACCAAGCTCGATGTTTCGCTTCAACGGCCAGCCAGCGATTGGTCTGGCCGTGGCCATGAAGCAGGGCGGCAATATTCAGGATTTCGGCATGCGCTTGCAGCAGCGTATGGATGCGCTGACCAGTGAGCTGCCGTTGGGTATTGATGTGCATCTGGTGTCGAGTCAGGCCGAGGTGGTGGACAAGGCTATAGGCGGCTTCACGCGTGCGTTGTTCGAGGCGATTCTGATTGTGCTGGTGGTGAGTTTCCTTAGCCTGGGCATTCGTGCCGGACTCGTCGTGGCGTGTTCAATCCCGCTGGTGTTGGCGCTGGTTTTCGTCTTCATGGAGTACAGCGGCATCACCATGCAGCGTATTTCTTTAGGGGCACTGATCATCGCGCTGGGGCTGTTGGTGGACGACGCGATGATCACCGTGGAAATGATGGTGACCCGGCTTGAGGGCGGCGATTCGTTGCAGCAGGCGGCCACGTTTGCCTACACCTCCACGGCATTCCCGATGCTGACAGGCACGTTGGTGACGGTCGCCGGTTTCGTGCCGATTGGCCTGAACTCCAGCTCGGCGGGTGAGTACGTCTTCACCATGTTTGCAGTGATCGCAGTGGCGTTGCTGCTTTCATGGCTGGTGGCGGTGTTGTTTGCGCCGCTGATTGGCGTGCACATCCTCAAAGTACCCAAAGCTCATCAGCATGCGGGCGGCGTCTGGATGTCGGGATTCAGGCGGGCGTTGTCAGGAGCACTCAAGCATCGCTGGTGGGTAATCGGCTTTACCGTGCTGGTGTTCGTCGGTTCGCTGTTCGCGGGCAAGTTACTGCAAAACCAGTTTTTCCCGGATTCGGATCGTCCGGAAATTCTCGTCGATATCTACATGCCTCAGAATGGCTCCATCGACGGTACGCGTCAGGTCATGGACCGCCTCGAAGCCACGCTCAAGGACGATCCGGACGTGTTGCACTGGAGCTCCTACGTTGGCAAAGGCGCGGTGCGTTTTTACTTGCCGCTGGATCAGCAATTGAGTAATCCGTTTTATGGCCAACTGGTTATCGTCAGCCGTGGCGGGGAAGGGCGAGATCAGTTGATCGAGCGTTTGCGTCATCGTTTTCGCGATGACTTCGTGGGCGTTGGCGGCTACGTGCAGCCGCTGAACATGGGGCCTCCGGTGGGTTGGCCCGTGCAATATCGGGTCAGCGGTCCTGATATCGAGCAAGTCCGCAGCCAGGCCATGGCTCTGGCGGCCATCCTGGATGCCAACGCAAATATCGGGCAGGTCATCTACGACTGGAACGAGCCAGGCAAAGTACTGAAGATTGATATCGCTCAAGACAAGGTGCGCCAGTTCGGCCTGTCTTCCGAAGACGTGGCGCAGATTCTCAATAGCCTGGTGTCCGGCACCAGCATCACCAAGGTTCGCGATGATACCTACCTGGTGGATCTGGTCGGGCGTGCCGAAGCCAGTGAGCGGACCTCGCTGCAAACCTTGAGCAACCTGCAGATTCCGGTGCCCGGCGGGACCAGTGTGCCATTGATGGCCTTCGCCAGTTTGAGTTACGAGCAGGAGCAACCGCTGGTCTGGCGTCGCGACCGGCTGCCGACCATTACCCTGAAAGCCAACGTACTTGGCCATCTGCAACCGGCGGCGCTGGTGCGTGAGTTGCGTCCGCAGGTCGAGGCATTCAGTGCGGCTTTGCCAGTGCGCTATTCGGTGGCGACCGGCGGCGCGGTCGAAGCCAGCGCTCGTTCTCAGGGGCCTATTCTGAAAGTCGTGCCGCTGATGCTCCTGTTGGTCGCGACCTTTCTGATGATTCAGTTGCAGAGCGTGAAGAAACTGATGCTGGTGGTCAGCGTGGTGCCGCTAGGGTTTATCGGAGTCGTTGCAGCGCTGTTGTTGACCGGGTATCCGCTGGGTTTCGTGGCGATCCTCGGGGTGCTGGCGCTGATCGGGATCATCATCCGTAACTCGGTGATTCTGGTCACGCAGATCGACGAGTTCATGGCTGCTGGAGAAGAGGCGTGGACCGCAGTGGTCAAGGCCACCGAGCATCGCTGCCGCCCGATCCTGCTGACTGCGGCGGCAGCAAGTCTGGGCATGATCCCGATAGCCCGCGAGGTTTTCTGGGGGCCGATGGCCTACGCGATGATCGGAGGGATTGCGATCGCTACCGTGCTGACACTGTTTTTCCTGCCTGCGCTGTATATGGTTTGTTACGGGATCAAACCGCCCAGGGCACAGGCGATTCTTGCGGTCGCACGCAGTTGAATCTGAGCCGGGCGCACACCCTGTAGGAGCGAATTCATTCGCGAAAATCCGGTACATTCGATGTATCTGTGTCCATCAGGAATGCCGCCTTCCCGAATGAATTCGGTCCCACGGGATCGCGGTGAACCTGAAGTAAATGCAAACC
>NZ_JAWHNU010000008.1:134203-167616 GCF_032582135.1 Pseudomonas syringae group sp. J309-1
GAATGAATTCGGTCCCACGGGATCGCGGTGAACCTGAAGTAAATGCAAACCCTGTGGGAGCGAATTCATTCGCGAAAGTCCGGTACATTCGATGTATCTGTGTCCATCAGAAATGCCGCCTTCCCGAATGAATTCGGTCCCACGGGATCGCGGTGAACCTGAGGTAAATGCAAACCCTGTAGGAGCGAATTCATTCGCGAAAATCCGGTACATTCGATGCATCTGTGTCCATCAGAAATGCCGCCTTCCCGAATGAATTCGGTCCCATAGAATCGCGGTGAACCTGAGGTAAATGCAAACCCTGTGGGAGCGAATTCATTCGCGAAAATCCGGTACATTCGATGTATCTGTGTCCATCAGAAATGCCGCCTTCCCGAATGAATTCGGTCCCACGGGATCTGCATGAACCTGAGATGTGCACAATTCCTGTGGGAGCGAATTCATTCGCGATGAGGCCGGTACATCCGCTTCAGGTTTATTGCCTGTAATACCGCCTTCCCGAATGAATTCGGTCCTACCGTTGATCTCATTTCAGGCCGGAGCGTTCAGCTTCAGCTCTACAAGACTCCTGAGCCGCAACTGCGCACAGCACCCGCCATCAGGGCGGTTGCCGATCTGCAGGCTGCTGTCGAGTTTTTTGACGATCATCTCGACGATGGCCAGCCCCAGTCCTGCGCCGTTGCTATGCCCATTGCTATAGAAACGCTCCAGCAAGCGCGGTGCATTTTTTTCGTCAATGCCCGGCCCGCTGTCCTCGACACGCAACTCGGCCTGTCCGTCGTGGCTGCGGTCAAGAATGACCCGGATCTCACTGTTGGCCGGGGCGAAGTTAAGGGCGTTGGTCAGCAGGTTCTGAAAGGCGACGGTGATGGCTGCCGGATCACTGTGCAACCGGAAGTCCTCGACGCCATCGAATACCAGCTCGACTTTTTTCTCGGCTGCCAATGGCGTCAGTTCGGCGAGTTCCTCACGGACCAGGCTGCCCAGGTCGAAGGTCTGCAGTTCATCGTGTTTTATCTTCGGCTCCAGGCGCGCCATGGTCAGTAACTGACTGGCGATGCGCGTCGCGCGGTCGACGCCATGCACCAGATAATCCAGCGCTTCTTCGCGTTGTTCAGGCAGTTGCGCCTGTTTGGCGTTTTGCGCGTGGATGCGCAAGATGGTCAGTGGAGTGCGTAATTCGTGTGCCGCATCCGCAATAAAGCGACGCTCTCGATCCAGCAGATTTTCGATCTGGATGAGCAGGCGATTGAGTGCGGTTTGCATCGGCTCCAGCTCCTTGGGCAGCGGTGACAGGTCCAGCGGCTCAAGGCTTTCCGGCTCGCGTCGACGGATGACGCTGGCCATGAACTGCAGGGGACGCATTCCCCAGCCAATCGCCAGCCAGATGGCGATGGCGAGAAGCGGCACGCCAATTACCGTTGGCCAAAGGGTATGGCGAACGATGCGTTGAATCAGATCCTGACGCACGTCGTCACGCTCGCCAACCCAGATCAGCAGCCCTTGCTGGGCATCGACCAGCAGGAAACCACACCAGTCATTGCCGTCTTTGAGGAAGTCATGTGAGCCCTCGGTAGCGGGCGGGTCGTCCAGCTCCGGTGCTTCGGCGGAACGCACCAGAAGTTCGCCCGTGTTTCGCCAGATCTGGAACGTCAAACGGGTTTCATAAGGATGTGCGGCTTCACCGCCACCCACTCGACTCATGGCTTCGTCGAAAGCCTGATAAAGCCGATCAAGGTCTGTTTCGCCCGGAGGCCGTTGGCGCAAAACGCCTTGCAGCAGACGCGCGCTTTGCGCCAGCTGTGCGTCGTACACCTCTTCGATTTCGGTGTGGCTGTCGCGTAGCGCCAACCAACTGATGGTCAGGTCGCCCAACAGTAAGAGGAGCAACACGGGTACGAGGATGCGCGCGCGAACTGAACTCATGACAAAGTCTCGATCCGGTAGCCCACACCGCGCACGGTGCGGATCAATTCAGCGGAGAGTTTTTTGCGCAGGTTGTGGATCAACACCTCCAGCGTATTGCTCTCCACCTTGTCTTGCCAGCCGTAGAGCGTGGACGACAAACGCTCGCGGGTCACGACTTTACCGGGCCGGATCATCAGTTGATGGAGGAGTTGATACTCCATGGGCGTCATGGCGATTTCTACGCCGTTGAAGCTGACTTGCTGGGTCGAAGGGTCGAGGCTGATTGGCCCATGCTCCAGCAACGGTTGCGCACGTCCCTGACTGCGGCGCAGCAGCGCACGAACCCGAGCCTTGAGCTCATCCACGTCGAACGGTTTGACCAGATAGTCATCGGCACCGGCGTCCAGTCCGGCGATGCGGTCCGGGGTGCCGTCCCGTGCGGTCAGGATCAGGACGGGCAAAGACTGTTGTTCCGCGCGAATCTGGCGCAGCAAGTCGAGACCGTCCAGACGCGGCAGGCCAAGGTCGAGCAGCAGCAAATCAAAGCGTTCGCTGCGCAGGGCATGAAGAGCGCTCGCGCCATCTTGCAGCCAGTCCAGCGTATAGCCTTCGCTGCCGAGGGCGACGCGGATGCCCTGGCCTACGGCACGGTCATCTTCCACAAGGAGCAGGCGCATAAGGTGTTCCGTATTGGTTTCAGCCGGTCAGGGCGCACATGATGCCGCTACGCCAGCGCTTCGGGCAGAGCCTTGTGTCGGAGAAGATGTAACGGTCTGTTGCGTCCTAAGCTTTCGCTAAGCTTTGTTTCGCACAGTAGCGCCTCCTTAGTTCTTACGAGTGTCTGCCATGCGTAAAGTCCTGTTGCTGGTTCCCTTTCTCCTCGCCAGCCCGCTGGCCCTTGCCGGACCACAATGCACCACCGCCGAACGCTCCACCTGGCAGGATCAGGGCAAATTCCAGGAGCAACTCAAGGCTCAGGGTTACGAGATCAGCAAGTTCAAAGTCACTGACGGCAACTGCTACGAAATCTACGGCTTCGACAAAGACAAGCGCAAAGTCGAGATCTACCACGATCCGGTCACCGGGAAAGCCGTGAAGACCGAGATCAAGGGCTGATGAGCCGTCCCACCCTACGCCTGTGGGACCCGCTGGTGCGGCTGTTCCACATTTCCCTGGCCGGTGTGTTCGTCGCCAACTACTTCTTCAATGAGGCTGGTGATGATTGGCATGTCTGGCTGGGTTACTACGCGGTTGCCTGGCTGGTGGTGCGAGTGGTGTGGGGTTTCATCGGACCGCGCAGTGCGCGCTGGTCCGATTTCTGGCCGACGCCTGCGCGTTTGCGTGCCCATGTGGGTTCGCTGCTCAGGCGTCAGCCGGAACATCGGCTGGGGCATTCGCCGCTGGGCGCGCTGGTCATGGTGCTGATGATGGTGATGATTTTCGGCATCGGTCTGACGGGATGGTTGATGACCGAAGTAGATGCCTTGTGGGGCGCAGACTGGCCTCAGCAGATTCATGAAACGCTGGCTGACGGCCTGGCGTGGGTGGTGTGCCTGCATATAGCGGCGGCACTGTTTGAGAGTTATCAGGTGAAGGACAACCTGCCGTTGTCAATGATCACCGGCCGACGGCGGCCTCTCGCCGACGAGTCTCGTGATTGAGTCCAGACATTTTGCCTTCGCGGTTGTGATCAATACCCATGCGACTGACTTCTTTCAATGTACCTGTCTTGAGTGCATATCTTGCGCTCGCTCTGGTTTTCCTCGGCGCATGGCTCAGCCATCCGCAGCACAGGCTGTCCGGTTTCGCCGTTGCCCCGGTCCTCACACCGGCTTCAGGCGTTGCGGCTAAAGCCAGTTATAACACCCGCTTCGCATCGTCTGACCTGGATGATTTCGTACATTCCTCGGCAGTGACCGCATTGCCTGGTGGCGACCTGATGTTGGTGTGGTTCGCGGGCACTCGTGAGGGGGCGGGCGATGTCGAAATTCGCGCCTCGCGATTCGATGCGAGCTCAGGCGAGTGGGGCGATGAGCAAGTGCTAGCGACCCGTCAGTCCACTCAGGAGGGCACCGGTAAATACATTCGCAAACTCGGTAACCCGGTGGTTGCCCTGGCACCGGACCAGCGCTTGTGGCTGTTCTATGTGTCCGTATCGGTAGGCGGCTGGGCAGGCAGTTCAGTCAACGTGATGGTCTCCGAGGACATGGGTAAGAACTGGTCGCAGCCACGGCAATTGGTCACCTCGCCGTTTCTAAATATCAGCACCTTGGTGCGTGCCGCGCCGGTATTTCACGCCGACGGTTCGATCGGCCTGCCGGTTTATCACGAGTTTCTGGGCAAGTTCGCCGAATACCTTTATCTCAGCGCCAATGGCGATGTGATCGACAAATTCCGCATCAGCCGCGGCACGAACTCTCTGCAGCCAACCGTGGTGCCGCTGGATGACAAGCGCGCGGTTGCGTTGCTGCGCTACGCGGGCAATACGCATCACAAAGTGCTCGCCAGTCGCACCGAAGATGGCGGTCAGACCTGGAGCGAGCCGCTGCCCCTTGCGCCGAGCAACCCCAACTCTTCGCTGGCGGCCGTCGGTACCCCTGGCCGCGGCTTGTTGGTTGCGCTGAACGACCTGCGCGACGGTCGTTTCAAATTGAGCCTGTACGGCACGGACGAGCAGATGGATCACTGGACCTCTGTGATCGATCTCGACAAGTCCCCCGATCCGCAGGGCAATCCATTTTCCTTTGATGCCTACAAGGAAATCATCGGCGAAGGTTTCCGGGCCTCCAGTGGTGAGCGCCGTCATCCGTTGGAGGAGGCATTCCTGAGCAACCTCGATCAGCGCGTGTGCTCACCGCAAGGCTGCGATTTCGAGTACGAGTACCCGTACTTCATCCGCAGCCCTGAAGGCATTTACCACTTGGTTTATTCGTGGAATAACACCTTCATCAAACACGTCAGCTTCAATGAAGCCTGGCTGGCGGAGCAACTGCTGTGATGTCTCTATGGCAAGCCCATCTGTTTTTCAGTCTGGCGCTGTTCCTTCTGGTTGCACCGTTGGCACCGAGTCTGAAGTCACGCCTGATTATTCTGGCGGGATTTTCAGCCTTGGGCTTTGTCAGCCTCAATGGTCTTTCGCTGGCGGCCTATGTACGCAGCTTTACCGATGATCTGGCGATCACCACCGCGATTGTCCTTGTCTGGTTCAGCTTGCAGCGCCTGGGCATGAAACTGCCAGGAGTGGCTCGACCTGGCGCCGTCGTGGTGGTTGTTTTTGCTGCCCTGGCATTGGTCCTTTACCCGGCTACTTTGGGCCTCAGCTACAGCGATCCTTATCGTCTGGGCTTTAATCCGCGGCCCCTGATCATTGCTGTTGCGGTCATCGCGTTTGGTTTGTTGTACCTGCGTAATGGCCTGGGTGTGGTGATGCTGGCAGGCGCAACACTGGCCTTCGCGGTGCGCGGCAAACCTTCGGAAAACTACTGGGACTACCTGATCGACCCGTTGCTGGCGTTGTATTGCTTTGTGGCGCTGGTAGTGATGGTCGTGCGTGGCATCTATCGTCGCTGGCGCATTCGCCAGCCATTAACGCTATCAAACGGCAAGCCGGTTTCGGGCTTGTGAGTGCGACGTTCAAGGGGATGAAAATGGGGTGGCTGCAATCACGGCGCTTGCTGTATTGGCTGGGCGTGACCGTGCTGTTTTTCGTGCTGCTGAGCGTGTTGCGGCTGGTGTTTTTCTTCGGTTTTTCCGGCGTTGATCCTGCCAGTCTGAGCACTGACAACACGGTCGCACAGACGCTGGGCATCGGCTTCCGGTTCGACTTGCGTCTGGCTTTGCTGTTGGCGTTGCCTCTCGTTGTGCTGCTGTGGATTCCTCGCTGGAACCTGCTGAACGTCAAAACGATGCGTTGGTTGGCGCGGGTGTATCTGGCGGTTGTACTGGCGTTGGTCACTCTGGTTTACATCGTCGACTTCGGGCATTACGCGTATCTGGGTGTGCGGATCAACGCGAGCGTTATGCGTTATCTGGACGACGCGCAGATTTCCCGGGACATGCTCTGGCAAACCTATCCGGTGCTGTGGATCACCGCCAGTTGGCTCGCCGGTATCGGGGTCATAATCGCGGCCTTCATCGGGTTGGAGCGGCTGACCCTTGAGCGTCAGGCCAGGCCGATCAAGCGTTGGTCCGTCGCGTTTGGCGCAGTGCTCGTGACCATGGCCACGTTGTTGGGGCTGCTGGGACGGGTTGAAAACCTCAATCTGGAAAACCCGGTACCGCTGCGCTGGAGCGATGCGTTCTTTTCCGGCAACAGTCAGGTTGCCGCGCTAGGGTTGAACCCGGTGCTTTTCCTTTATGACACGCTCAAAGTCGGGCAATCGCGTTACGACGAAGACGTGGTGCGTGAGCACTATCCAGTGGTCGCTGATTATCTGGGCGTCGATAAACCAGACCCGCAAAGCCTGACCTTCAAGCGTCAGCAAGATGTGCAGCCATACAACGTAGCTGCCACGCGGCCGCCGAACGTGGTGTTTGTCATGCTTGAGTCCTTGGGCACCAGTGCGGTGGGGGCATACGGTAATCCGCTCAACCCGACCCCAAATCTGGATCGGCTGGCTCAGCAAAGCTGGTTCTTCCGGCATTTCTATGTGCCCGTGACGGGAACGGCCAAAACTGTATGGGCAAGCATTACCGGGGTGCCCGATGTGACCCGTCAGGAAACCGCGACCCGACACCCGATGCTGACCCGGCAAAACACACTGATCAACGACTTCAAGGGCTACGAGAAGCTGTACATGATTGGCGGCAACTCCGGTTGGGCCAACATGAATGCTCTGATCCGCCGCAGCATCGTCGACATTCGACTCTATGACGAGCGTGACTGGCATTCGCCTGTGGTGGATGTCTGGGGGATTTCCGATCTGGATCTGTTCAAGGAAGGCGACCGAATCCTGCGTGCGCTGCCCAAGGACAAGCCGTTCTTCGCCTATTTGCAGACGGCAGGCAATCACCGGCCGTTTACCATTCCCAAGGAAAACGACGGTTTTGAAGTCAGCAAACTGACCCTCGAACAAGTTCAGGCAGCGGGCTCGCGCAGCGTCGAGCAATACAACGCGGTGCGCTTGCTGGACTTCAATATCGGGCGGCTGATGGAGCTGGCCAAGGCGGGCGGTTACTACGAGAACACGATTTTTGTCCTGTTTGGAGACCACAACACCCGTATCAGCCAGATCCCGCACATGCCTCCGGCCTTTGAACAGTTAGGCCTGGAGAGCAACAACGTGCCGATGCTGATTCACGCACCAGGTTTGATTGGGACGAAGGTGGTGGAGGAGGCAGTCGGGTTGGCGGACTTGTTGCCCACTGTGGCAGGTATGGCAGGCATCCCGTTCAGCAACGGCGCCATGGGGCGGGACATCCAGCAACCTGCACCGGAAGGAGAGCGTGTCGTGCCATTGGTGCTGCGCGAGGGTACGTTCCCGTTGATTGGTGGCGTGACCCGGCATTTCCTCCTGCAAATGGAACACGACGGTACATCACCGACGCTGCACGACCTGGCCTCGGCAACCCCGTTGGAGGACGTTGCGGGTCAGCATCCGGAGGAGTTCAGTCGCTTGCGTGCGTTGACCCTTGGGCTACATGAGAGCGCTCGAATGATGTTGTACCGGAATGTGCAGTGAGCCCGGGCGTGGCTATGTCATCGCTTACTCACTGCAACTCGATTGCTTGAACTGCAATGCATTTACCCGTGGGAGCTGGGCTTGCCCGCGATAAGGTGTAGGTGATCTACCTGCAGAATCGAGGTGTCCTTATCGCGGGCAAGCCCAGCTCCCACATGAGTAGCGTTTCTCCCAATAAATCGAGTAATACCTGGAAAACTGTGAACCGTTTGACGATATTTTCATGCCCTTTACAGGTATGATGCCCACCTTCGTTGGGGAGTAGCCTGCTGCTGAGTTATCTCAGGAGCGTTCGTATCAACATTCTCGGCAGCAGCCGTGGTACGAACACCTTTTTTGGTTGGCGAGACCAGCGACATATCCATGCCTAAAGTCGGGCGTGTGGATGTGTCGTTGACTCATAGCCCGACTGGAAGTAAACCGTGAGCCCCATTTCTCTTATATTCGTTGCTCTGGCCATGTCCACGGACGCTTTTGCAGCGGCCATCGGTAAAGGCTCCAGCCTGCACAAACCCCGTTTTATCGAAGCGCTACGCACCGGTGTGATTTTCGGTGTGATTGAAGCCATCACGCCTGTCATCGGCTGGGCCATCGGTAATGCCGCCAGCAGCTTCGTTGAAAGCTGGGACCACTGGATCGCCTTTACGCTGCTGCTGGTTCTCGGCTTGCACATGATTTACAACGGCGTGAAGCAGGACGATGAAGAGCCCGAGGAAAAAGCGGGTCAGCATTCGTTTCTGATTCTGGCCGTTACTGCTTTCGCAACCAGCATCGACGCGCTGGCCGTCGGGGTTGGCTTGGCATTTGTAGACGTGAATATTCTGGTCGCAGCGGCGGCAATCGGTCTGGCGACCATGACCATGGTCACCATTGGTGTGATGCTGGGCCGGGTATTGGGCACCATGGTCGGCAAGCGCGCCGAGATTATTGGCGGTGTGGTGCTGATACTGGTCGGCGCGACGATCTTGTATGAGCACTTGTCGGCGTAGTCAACGCGAGCATTTTGTAGGAGCTGACGAGCAGCGCGAGGCTGCGAAGCATTCATCCTGGCAGACCGCAATCGCAGCCTTCGGCAGCTCCTACAGGTCCAGTATTTGCCGCGAGACAGCGCGGCAGAAAGAGATAGCGTCTCAGCAATTACAGCTGTTTTTTCACCGCAAACGACGCGCCCAGCGCCTCAAGCCGGTTCGCCATCGGCGACAGGTCTTTGCTGCACTGGATCAGGGTAACGACATCCGTGGCATTGTTCTGCGCAATGGCGTGGACCGCGGTCAAGCGATCATTGATACCCACCGATGCAGCGGATTGCTGCTCAGTGGTGCCTGCTATCAGTACGTTCAGCCGGTGAATCTCCAACACATCGGCAACGGTGCTTTTCAATAGCTCAGAGCCCAGTTGACTGGCCTGTACGCAACGACCGACTTCTTCGCCGCTGGTACGCATCGAGTCCGCTGCGGTGCGGCTTTCCTTCTGCAACGATTCGACGATCTGGCGAATTTCGTCCACCGAGCCTGCGGTCTTCTGCGCCAGGCCGCGAACTTCATCGGCCACTACGGCAAATCCGCGGCCCTGCTCACCGGCGCGGGCAGCTTCAATGGCGGCATTCAGCGCCAACAGATTGGTTTGCTCGGCGATTTCACGGATTACGTTGATCACCTTGCCAATCTTTTCTGCCTGTTCGGCCAGCGACTGCACGCTCAGATTGGCCCCGCTGATGGAGGACTCCAGGTTGGCGATATCCTTGCTGGCCTGATCCACCGACTCACGACCTTTTACCAACTGATCATTGGCTTTGTTGGCACCCTGATGAGCCTGGCTGGCATGTTGCGAGATGTCGTCCAGGGCCGTGGTAAGCGATTGCATGGCGTCGACCATACGAGTGATTTCCGCCAGTTGCTGCTGCGCGCCTTTGTCCAGAGTTTCGCCGGTAACAGAGAGCTTGCGACCCATGTCGCTCAACCCGCGGGTCTCGTGAATAACGCCGCCAACGGTGTGGGTGATTAACGTCAGGAAATCATCAAAGCGCTGTGCAGAGTGTGTGCCAGCACGACTTTCAGTGACGGCCGTTCTGTTATCCAGGCGCGTTGCCGCCTGCAGGATCTTGTCCAGCAGATCCTGGCTTTCTTTGGCCGCGCTGTAGCTGTGGATGGCGAGATAAATCAGGATGGCGCTTTCCGCGATGACATAGGCGGCGTGGATGAAGATCACACCCCAGCCGCCGTGGTGTTGCATCACGTACACCGGGTAGCCTTGATGTTGCAGCACATGAAACAACAGGTGGTGAACCGCAATGGTGGCCGCTGCGACAACGATGGGCAGCCAGTCCCGGTAAAACGTCAGGACGGCCAACAGCGCGAAAATCCCGAAGTGGACTTCAATGACGCCTTGGGTCTGGTTGATGTGCAGGCCCGCCATGACCATCAGAGAAACGCCCGTCAGGCAACGAAACAAGCGGGTGCCACGCAGTGTCGGGTAAAGCGCGGTCATCGCCAGCGCGGTGCCGCCACCGACCAGAATGGCCTGGCCAAAGGTCGAGTAAATAGTCGCCAGCCCCAGGGCGTAGACAAAACATATCCACAGGAGCCCTAGCATGATGCGGTCGGCTTTACGGTAATGATCAGTGAAACGGGGCACCGTCGACATAACGCAAATCCTCAACATCCATTTCATGGAACCGCATGGACGCCGAGTATGCCTGTGTCGGTTGGACTAAAGAAGCGCAATGCCATTACTGATGCAGTTGCTGCACACAATGTATTTGCAGGAGCGGCGCTGTCGTGCGCCAAACGCGGACCTATGGGAGATTCTATGATCGCCTGCAATCCCGTAGGACTGGCTTTAGGCGGGAGAGCGGTATTTCTGGCGAATAATATGTGGTGAATGTCCCGACGCTCTCCCGGCTAAAGCCGGTCCTACTGAATAGCGCTCCTATCAAACAAAATATAACTATCTGATTTGGAATGCTTTTTACTGTAGGAGTGAGCTTGCTCGCGATAGCTCCAGTACAGGCAATATATTCATCGACTGACAGGCCGAATCGCGAGCAATGTGGATCGCCACCCCGGTCACTCCTACAGGGTCGGTGTTTGCTGCGCGACAGCGTGGTGTCAGGGACACCGGGGCGACTCCCACATAGCCCAGAGTTTGCTGCGCTAATGCGCGGCATCGGAGATCAGGTAGCTACAGAAAAGAGCAGTTATTAATGCAACTTCATCCGCGGCTCGGTCCCTTTGCCGATACGGCTGCCGAGCATCAGCATCAGCGTGCGGAAGGTGCCGTAAAGCGCCATCTGGTGCATGCGGTACAGGGAAACGTAGAACATCCGCGCCAACCAGCCTTCGAGCATGACGCTGCCGGTCAGGTTGCCCATCAGATTCCCCACTGCCGAGAATTTCGACAGAGAGATCAGCGAGCCGTAATCGGTGTATTTGTATTCCGGCAGCGACTTGCCTTCGATGCGCAGCTTCAGGGATTTGACCAGCAGTGACGCCTGCTGATGCGCCGCTTGTGCGCGAGGCGGGACGTTACGGTCCGAGCCTTTCTGTGGGCAGGCTGCGCAATCGCCGAACGCGAAGATGTTTTCGTCGCGTGTGGTTTGCAAGGTCGGGAGCACCTGCAGCTGGTTGATGCGGTTGGTTTCCAGCCCGTCGATTTCCTGCAGAAAGGCCGGCGCACGAATGCCTGCTGCCCAGACCTTGAGAGTCGCCGGAATGACCAGCCCGCTGGCGGTGATCAGCGAGTCGGCCGTGACCTCACTCACGGCAGCATCGGTCAGCACCGTAACGCCGAGTTTCTCCAGGGTTTTATGCACCGGCCCGCCGATGCGTTCAGGCAATGCAGGCAATACCCGCGGGCCTGCTTCGATGACAGTGATGCGCAGGTTTTCCGGCTTGATCTTGCCCAGTCCGTAAGCCGCGAGTTCGTGAGCCGCGTTGTGCAGTTCAGCCGCCAGCTCGACGCCAGTAGCACCTGCACCGACGATGGCCACGGTGATTTCCTGGGTGTGGTCGACTTGCCCGGCGTGGGCGCGCAGGTAGTGGTTAAGCAACTGCTGGTGGAATTTCTCGGCCTGCTTGCGCGAATCAAGGAACAAGCAGTGCTCGGCGGCGCCAAGCGTGTTGAAGTCGTTTGTGGTGCTGCCTACCGAAATCACCAGCGAGTCGTAATCCAGGCTGCGCGCAGGAACCAGTTCCAGACCGTTTTCATCCAGCGTGGCGGCCAGATGAATTTGCCGCGCCTCACGGTTCAGTCCCGTCATTTTGCCGAGCTGGAACTGAAAGTGGTTCCACTTGGCCTGAGCCACATAATTCAGCTCATCCTCATAGGAGTTGAGCGAACCTGCCGCGACTTCGTGCAGTAGCGGTTTCCAGATGTGGGTCAGGTTGGCGTCGACCAGGGTCACGCTTGCCGTGCCTTTCTTGCCCAGGGTTTTACCCAGGCGGGTCGCCAGCTCCAGACCGCCAGCGCCGCCGCCAACGATGACAATACGATGAGTCATAGGGATATCTCATAAGGTTTAAGGAATTCGGGGGGAGTGAGTTGATCCTCGCGAGCGCCGTCTTGCTGCTGCTCAGAGCGTCAGATAACTCAACAAAAGGCTCGACACGTCCAGGCCAACCACCATTGCAGCCACCCCGAAAAGGAGCAGCCAGAGACAAATGGCCGGCGCTCGACTTGGTCGTGGGGGCTTGCAGGTACTCTTCGACACATGCTTCGACACGCGTTTGGTCGTTGGGTTTCAGGCGACTGGACATGAGAGTCTCAGAAAAGGGCGCAGCGGTTATTCGGCAATCAGTTCCAACGGTTCGACCCGTAGCGAATCGTCCAGACGAATGATGCCGCTTTGTATCACTCGCGCAGTAATTCCGCCATGCCCACGTACTGCCTGAAAGGTGCCGTGCCCAAGACGCTGTTCCAGCCGGGCGCAAGGCTGGCACCAACCGGTGGTTTCCAGAATGGCCTGACCGATCTTGAAGCGACGGCCCTTGAGGCTGAACAGATTGATGCCGCTGATCACCAGATTGCGGCGCAGATCCTGAGGCACGATGGGGTGATCTTCAGGGCGGTTCAGCAAGGAGCTGACCACCGCCAGATGCTCCCATTGGATCAACGTGACCTGCCGCGCATTGCGTGGGCCGGGGCGCGCATGGTCGCCGGTCAGGCCGGCTTCGCGACGTGCTTCCACCGCATCCAGCTCGACCATTTCGCCACGGGATTCAGGGCGTACGCCAATCCAGCGCACCCGGCCGGTTTGCGGTACGTCGGCCAATAGTTCTTGCAGAGGGCTCATAAGCTGATTCCAACATCGAAAACCACGCTGCGACCCAGGTTGGTTCGCAGAAAATCCGGAGCGCCCGGGTGGGCAAATAACACTCGGGCAAAGGTTGGGCCCACCAGTGACAAGGAACGCCAACCCTGGCGCAGGTACTCGGTGGGTGGCGGGAAATGGCTGTTCAAGTCGAGTACTTCGCGCTTGAGGCTGGCGAAGGCGATGATGTCCAGCCCACTCAGGTCGATACCGCGTTCGTTGTAGTTGGTGGCTTTTTTGCGCAGTGTGGGCCCCAGCCGTTGCAGCAGATCGCTTGCAGGAATGCGTTTGGGCTTGGCTTCGCGGCGCACCAGTTGGCTCAGGGAAAATGCGCCACGCCTGCGCGCCAGCTCCTCGCGCCACTCATCGTTGAGGCGACGGCCTTCATCCAGGACGAAGAACACTTCAAAACGCGCGTCACGAAACAGCACGTCGGGCGGTTCCTGCACGGCTGCGGTGAAGTCTTCGTGACGATGCGTAATGTTCAGGCCTTGCAGCAGACGCTCACAAACCCATCGCTCACGCTCCCACTTTCGCGCATTGGAAAGAAACGCGTTGGCTTGTTCGGCCTGGATCGTGAGCAGGCGTAGGTAGTCTGAGTCATCCATGGGCCAAGCTTAGCGTTCTAATAGCTACAACTGGAAGATGCTGCTGCGCATTTCGAGTACAACGCAGATAGTAGCGGCCCTGCTGTCTCGCGGCAGACAGAGGGCCTGTAGGAGCTGCCGAAGGCTGCGATCGCGGTGTGCCTGGATAAATGCTTCGCAGCCTTCGGCAGCTCTTACAGAAAATCTATTTCAATCCAGCAGTTTGCATGGTGTTTGATAAGAGCCGCCCCGGTGTCCCTGACACCACGCTGTCGCGCAGCAAACACGGACCCTGTAGGAGTGAGCTTGCTCGCGATTCGGCCTGTCAGTCGATGAATATATTGCCTGTACTGGAGCTATCGCGAGCAAGCTCACTCCTACAGTAAAAAGCATTCCAAATCAGATAGTTATATTTTGTTTGATAGGAGGGCTGGCCCGCGATCACGTTGGCACGGGCGCTAAATATGGTCGGCCATGAAATCGAATCGCGGGCAAGCGCGCTGCTACGGTAGATTGCGTTAATTACGCTTCAGACCAAGCCAAAGGAGGGTGCGTCGGTGTTACGACCAGCCAACCCAACGCCCATTTCCGCTATGGTGTTGGTTTTTCCAATCCGCTCAGGAGAGTTGCACCCTTGAAACTCTGGCCCATTCTGCTGTTGATCCTGTTGCCGTTTACCGCGCAGGCCATTGAAATCGGGGATCCGGTGCCGACCTGGAGTCTGTTCGACCAGTTTGATGAGCCGTATGTGATGGACCCGCAAAAGACCCAGACGATTCTGGTGGCCAGCAGCATGAGCGCGGGCAAGATCATGGAGAAGGCACTCAAAGACAAACCCAAAGGTTTTCTGGAGGCCCGGCACACTGTGTTCATCGCCAACATCGAGCCGATGCCTGCGTATGTCACCAAGTTTTTTGCCGTGCCGAAAATGCGCAGGGTTTACTCGTATCGGGTAGCGCTGGACCGCGAAGCGCAGATCGCGCCGGGTTATGGCCGGGATGCAGCGGCCGTTCAGTGGTTGCAGATCAAGGATGGCAAGTTGCTGGAACGGCAGGAATTCAACGGACCGGACGCGCTTCGCGAAGCGCTGGAGAAGCCGTGAGCCGAGCCTGATCAGGTCAGGCTCAGTCACGTATAGATCAATGCCTGTCTGGCAGATCGCCGGAAAACATTTCGTCTTCGGCATCCGGGCTGACCGGAATCGCATGTTCTTCCGACGCCCATGCGCCGAGATCGATCAGCTTGCAGCGTTCAGAGCAGAACGGCCGGGCAGGGCTGGCGGCGCTCCATTCCACGGGGGCGCCACAGGTTGGGCAATCGACGGTCATTGGTTGGCTCATGATTGGCCTCCGGACAAAGTTAAATAAAAGTGGTGCAGCCGCTGGACTTCGCTTCGCAGCCAGGCAGCGTCCCGGTCATTGACCAGCACATCATCGGCACGACTCAATCGATCTTCGCGACTGGCCTGGGCCTTGATAATCGCCTCGACCTGCTCCTGACTGGAACTGTCGCGAAGCATGGTACGCTGGACTTGCACGTTTTGCGGGACGTCGATGACCAGCACCCGCTGAGTGATTTTCCACTGGCCGGACTCGACCAGCAGAGGCGAAACCAGAATCGCGTAAGGCGAGGTGGCGCTTGCCAGGTCACGCTGGATTTCGGTGCCGATCAGCGGGTGCAGCAGGGCTTCGAGCCAGCGGCGTTGTTCGGCATTCTCGAAAATCAAACCGCGCAGGGCACCTCGATTTAGCGTGCCGTCGGCATGCAACACCGTCGGCCCGAAGTGTTCTGCGATTTGTGCGAGCGCCGGACGGCCGGGTTCAACCACCCAGCGCGCGGCGTGATCGGCGTCGACCGCATGAATACCCAGATCAATGAAGCACTGCGCTGCAGCGCTCTTGCCGCTACCGATGCCGCCGGTAAGGCCGAGAATCCAGGGTTTTTGAGCGGTTGGGGTCATCTGAAACCGGCAAATTGCAAATAGGAGTCGGTTATTTGACCACCCCAGAGCAAAGCGATCCAGCCTGCGATGGCCAGATAGGGACCGAAGGGGATCGGCGTGCTGGTTTCGACATTACGCAAACGCAGCATGATCAGGCCCAATATGGCCCCGACCAGCGATGAAAGCAGGATGGTCAACGGCAGGATCTGCCAGCCACCCCAGGCCCCGAGCATGGCCAGCAATTTGAAGTCGCCATGGCCCATGCCTTCTTTGCCAGTGATCAGTTTGAACAGCCAGTACACCGACCACAACACCAGATAACCGGCCACTGCGCCCCAGAGCGCGTCGCTGAGGTTGGTGAACAGGCCGAACGAGTTGACGATCAGGCCCATCCACAACAGCGGTAAGACCAGGTCGTCAGGCAACAACTGGTGGTCGGCATCGATCAGACTCATGGCCAGCAGGCCCCAGCTCAGCACCAGCATCGCCGCTGCAGGCCAGCCGAAACCGAAGTGCCACGCTATGTAGCCGGACAGCAGGCCGCAGGTCAGCTCCACCAGCGGGTAACGTTTGCTGATCGGTGCTTTGCAGCTTGAGCATTTGCCACCCAGAAACAGGTAGCTGAGCACTGGGAGGTTTTCCCACGGGCGGATCTGATGGGCGCAATGCGGGCAGCGGGAGTGCGGCAGGATCAGGTTGAAGGTCTCGCTTTCAGGCTCGGCGGGCAGTTTGAGCATTTCCCGGGACTGAGCCTGCCAGTCGCGCTCCATCATGATCGGCAGGCGATAAATCAGCACATTGAGAAAACTGCCCACCAACAAGCCAAGAATCAGTGCGGATAAAACAAAGGCCAGCGCTGAGCTGGCCAGGAAATCAGCAAGTGACATAGTCAGACAACGCTTCCGAGTTTGAAAATAGGCAGGTACATCGCGATCACCAGACCGCCGACGATGACGCCCAGGATGGCCATGATCATCGGCTCCATCATGGCTGTAAGGTTGTCGACCATGTTATCGACTTCATCCTCGTAATAGGTCGCGACCTTGTCGAGCATCGAATCCAGTGCGCCAGACTCTTCGCCGATGGCGGTCATTTGAATGGCAAGGCTGGGGAACACGCCGGTCGCACGCATGGAGAAGTTGAGCTGCATGCCGGTAGAAACATCCTGCTTGACCTTGTTTACTGCGTTGCGGAACACCACGTTACCGGTTGCGCCTGCGACTGAGTCCAGCGCTTCGACCAGCGGCACACCGGCAGCGAAGGTGGTGGACAGCGTACGAGCGAAACGCGCCACCGAAGACTTGTAAATCAACGGGCCGATAACCGGGACTTTCAGCAAGCTACGGTCGACGCTATCACGGAAATTCTGTGAGCCTTTGTAGCTGCGTCGGAACAGGAAAATACTGACGGCGATCAATCCCAGGATGATCATCCACCAGTCCTGAACGATTTTCGACAGGCCGATCACCATCAGGGTGAACGCAGGAAGCTCTGCGCCGAAGCCGGCGAAGATGTCCTGAAACTTCGGCACTACATAAAGCAGCATGATCCCTGAAACCACAAAGGCCATGATCATTACCATGATCGGGTAGGTCATGGCTTTTTTGATCTTGGCTTTGAGCTTTTCGGTCTTTTCCTTGTAGGTCGCCACTCGATCCAGCAGGGCTTCCAGTGCACCGGCTTGCTCACCGGCGTCTACAAGGTTGCAGTAGAGGTCGTCGAAATATTGCGGCTTCTGCCGTAGTGCAGTGGCGAAGCTGTTACCGGCTGCGACCTCGCTTTTCACTTCCTCGATCAGTTTGCGCATGTTCGGGTTTTCCGAACCTTCGGCGATGATGTCGAAGGACTGCAGCAGCGGCACCCCGGCTTTCATCATGGTCGCCATCTGCCGGGAGAAAAACGCGATATCCAGCGGTTTGATTTTCTTCCCGCTGCCACCAAAAATCGAAACCGGTTTTTTTCGCACTTTGGTCGGGTTGATGCCCTGCTTGCGAAGTTGCGCCTTGACCAGCGCCGGATTATGGCCGGTCAGTTCGCCGTTCATCTTCGCGCCTTTCTTGTCGGTGCCTTCCCACGTAAAAACGATAACTTTCGCCGCTTTGCTGGCCATGATCAGTCCTTGGTCACGCGGTTGACTTCTTCAAGGCTGGTGACGCCCTGCATGGCTTTGATCAGGCCGGAAGTGCGCAGGTCATTAAAACCGTCCTTGCGCATTTGCACAGAAATATCCAGCGAGTTGCCTTCTTCCATGATGATGCGCTCCAGCGCGGGGGTCTTCTTGACCACTTCGTAAATCCCCACACGGCCTTTATAGCCGCCATTGCACTGGTCGCAGCCTACTGGCGTATAGATCTTGAACGTGCCGATCTTGTCTGCCGGGAAGCCTTCGGTTATCAGGGTGTCGTGAGGAATGTCCGCTTCCTTCTTGCAGTGCGGGCACAGCTTGCGTGCCAGACGCTGAGCGATGATCAGGTTGATGGCAGTAGCAATGTTGAACGCGGCCACACCCATGTGATGCAAACGGGTCAGTGTTTCGGCGGCGCTGTTGGTGTGCAGTGTGGACAAGACCATGTGCCCGGTTTGCGAAGCCTTGATGGCGATTTCCGCCGTTTCCAGATCGCGAATCTCACCGACCATGATCACGTCAGGATCCTGACGCAAAAAAGCCCGAAGTGCCTGGGAGAAGTCCATTCCTTGACGGGGATTGACGTTGACCTGGTTGACGCCTTCGAGGTTTATTTCAACCGGGTCTTCGGCGGTGGAGATATTGATATCCACGGTGTTGAGAATATTCAGGCCGGTGTACAGCGACACGGTTTTACCCGAGCCGGTAGGGCCTGTGACCAGAATCATGCCTTGCGGTTGTTTGAGTGCTTCCAGGTACAGGGCTTTCTGCTCTGGCTCGTAGCCCAATGCATCGATGCCCATTTTCGCCGTGGTTGGGTCCAGCAGACGCATCACAATCTTTTCGCCCCACAGCGTCGGCAGGGTGTTCATCCGGAAATCGATGGCTTTGGTTTTTGATATACGCAGCTTGACCCGACCATCCTGCGGTTTGCGTCGCTCGGAAATATCCAGGCTGGCCATGACCTTCAGACGCGCTGCAATGCGGCTTGCAAGGTGGATAGGGGGCTTGGCGACTTCATGGAGAATGCCGTCCGTGCGCAAGCGAACCCGAAAGGTCTTTTCGTACGGTTCAAAGTGCAGGTCGGACGAGCCGAGGCGGATGGCGTCCATCAGCATCTTGTTGACGAAGCGCACCACCGGCGCGTCGTCGGCGTCATCCTGTCCTAGTGACGTCTCCTTGGATTCTCCGCCTGACACCACCTCCAGGCTGAGATCGACATCGCCTAAATCCCCAAGAGAGGTGTGACCATCGAAAAACTTTTCGATGGCGTCGCTGAGCTTGTCGTCTTCTACCAGAATCGCCTCGATGGCGAGCCCGGTGTTGAACTGCAGATCGGTGATGGCTTGCTGGTTGGCCGGGTCGGAGATACCGATATAAAGCTTATTGCCGCGCTTCCACAGCGGCAGGGCGTGGTGCTGGCGTATGAGCTTTTCACTCACCACACCTCTCGGCTGTTCTTCTTTATTGAGGCAATTGAGGTCGAGAAATGGCAGACCGAACTGGTCCGACGACATTTCTGCCAGAGCCAGGGCTTTGACCAAGCGGTTTTGCACCAGGTAACTGATCAGCGAAACCTTGTCGCGCCGGGCTTGCAGAAACGCCTGCTGCGTCGCTTTTTCAGTCAAAAGTTCGGCAGCTACCAATTGCTTGGCCAAACCGGTCAGGACAACGTCACTCATAAATCCACCAACCCCATACAGTCATGGGTTTATAGCCTAGTCGGGCGGCGCTGCCAATGATGCAAGGCAAGGTGACGTAAATTGTCCGCCAGTAATCCGGCAGGGATTTCCCATTACGCCGTTGGCTGGAGAATTAGCAATAAAGGAGGGTTGAAGAGTATTTGGCATGACCTATGCTTTGGGACAGGCACGCAACACCTTATTGACGCACCGGAGCAGTACCAATGAAAACAGTACAAAAAGGTTTCACGCTGATTGAGCTGATGATTGTCGTGGCTATCGTTGGCATCCTTGCTGCGGTGGCCCTTCCCGCATATCAGGACTATACAGCTCGTGCGCAAGTTGCCGAGCTGATATCTCTTGCAGACGGCGCTAAACTTGCGGTCGCTGAGGCGTATCAAACTACCGGGACTCTTCCTGCGAACAACGCTGCGGCGGGTTATACTGGCGGAGTTGGGAAATACACAGCCAGCGTAAGCATTGGTGGTAGCGGCGTGATAACAGCTACGGGTTCCTCCGCCGCTGCTGCCGGAGTAAACGGGAGTACTCTTACTTTGATCCCTACACCGGATACTACGACGAAAAACCTGGTTTGGGCTTGCGGCGGGACAATCGCTGCTAACCTGCGTCCAAGTACTTGCCGCACAGCGGCCGCTACTACCACTACTACTACGCCGTGATCGTAATATCCCTAGAAAGCTAGGGTATTTAGTGTGAATGGTGGCCGAAATAGCTCAGCCCGGTAGAGCAGCGCACTCGTAACGCGAAGGTCGCAGGTTCGATTCCTGTTTTCGGCACCGCAGACCCAAAAAGCCCGATCCATCTGGATCGGGCTTTTGCGTTTGTGCGGTATAGCTGATGCGTGATGCCCTTGAGCAGGCTGAACCCAGGCAAAGGTTACTGACACCCCGCGGTCGCGGTGCCAACCCAAGACCCTGTAGGAGTGAGCTTGCTCGCGATGGCGTCCTGTCTGGCAGTCCCTTACTGAATGACTCACCGCCATCGCGAGCAAGCTCACTCCTACAGGGGGCGTGTTTGCTGCGCGACGGGGGGTTACAGGTTTTGTGTCGTTGTGGAAGTCCGGGTTTACCTCAAAGACTCAACCGCATCGACAAATCTACCGCCTTCACATCCTTGGTCATCGCGCCAATCGAGATGTAATCCACGCCGGTTTCGGCAATTACCAGCAATGTATCGTCGTTAATACCGCCGCTGGCTTCCAGTTTCGCCCGGCCGGCATTGAGGCGCACGGCTTCGCGCATATCGTCCAGGCTGAGTTCGTCGAGCATGACGATGTCCGCTCCGGCGTCCAGCGCTTCGCGTAACTCGTCGAGACTTTCTACTTCGATCTCTACCGGTTTACCCGGCGCGATCTTGTGCGCGGCGGTGATGGCCTGGGCAATGCCGCCACAGGCTGCAATGTGGTTTTCCTTGATCAGGAAGGCGTCGAACAAACCAATGCGGTGGTTGTGGCAACCGCCGCAGGTTACGGCGTATTTTTGTGCGAGGCGCAGGCCTGGGAGGGTTTTGCGGGTATCGAGTAATTTGACCTGAGTATTGGCGACGATGTCAGCGTAATGCCGGGCTTTAGTTGCAACCCCTGAGAGCATTTGCAGGAAGTTAAGTGCGCTGCGCTCGCCCGTCAGCAGTGAGCGAGCCGGGCCCTCGACATGGAACAGCGGCTGATTGGGCTGCACCCGATCACCGTCCATCACCTGCCAGTGCACCGCGACCCGCGGATCCAGCTGCCGGAATACCGCATCTACCCACGCCGTTCCGGCGATAACCGCAGCGTCCCGGGAGATCACCGTGGCTTTGGCCAGGCGTTCAGCGGGAATCAATTGGGCGGTGATGTCGCCACTGCCGACGTCTTCCAGCAACGCACGACGTACGTTGGCTTCGATTTCTGCGGTGAGGGTGGCGAGTTGTAGATTCGGCATGGCGGACTCCATTCAGGTGAGCCGAGTATAAGGCACGTTGCCCACGGAACTCACTGCACCCTATCTACTGCGGGCGTTTGCCAGTCCATGAACGGATGACAGTTGGTCGGTTTTTTACATTTCATTGCGATAGAACGCGTTTTTCGCGGTCTACCTCTGCACGCGTCAATCCGCTAGCCGGAGACGAAATGTAAAGAACAAGACATCTCTGGCAGATCGGATATATTTTAAATGTTGCGACTTGTATTTGACGTCACAGATTTGACATGTGGCGAAATGAATAGGGGGGTCGCTTCACATGCCCGGGATATGGCCCGGCTTGTGATGGGATCGATGGCGTTGCCTGGCAGGTGGCTTGATGCAAAACGACGAGAATGTTGTGCCGTTAACTAAAGCTAATCCCGACCTGGCGTCTCATTCGCCCCTTGCGCGCCTGCCTGTTGTATTGCTGCAGGTTCGTGACAAGGCCGCTCAGCAACTCAAGGAAGCGTTGCAGGAACTGTTCGATAACGCCGACGACACGCTGTTTGACATGGCGGACCGTGCGCAGAGCAATTCCGAACAGAACAATTTCTTTGAAGCCATGCGCGACCTGCGTCTCAAGCGCAAAAGCATCGAGCGCGCGTTTCTCGACAAGTTTTATGACGCCTTCTTGCGCCTGGGCCAGTATCAGGTTTCCGAGCCCGTAATCGCGACGCCGGTGTCATTCGACAAACTGTCACTGGTTCATAATGACGACCTGGAAAAGACTGTGGCCGTCGATGCGATGGTCACCAAGGTGCTCAGCCGTGACGGCACTGCGCTTGCCCAGTTGACCACCCGTCTGAACCAATTGGTTACTCAGCCCCTGACCAACGAAGCCAACCCGATGGGTCCGGCGATGCTGTGTGATTACTTCCTGCAGGCCGGGCGTAGCCTTGGCGTGGGTATCAAGGTCAAGCTGATCGTGCTCAAGCTGTTTGAGAAGTATGTTCTGGCTGACACCGATGATCTGTACAGCGAGGCTAACCAGCTTTTGATCGCTACCGGCATTTTGCCTGAGCTCAAAGCGGTGCCAGCGCGTCGCTCCACTGATCGCAGCACTCGTCCTGGCCGTAGCGTCGAGTCGTTTGCCGACCCGCTTCTGGCGCAGACCGCAGACAAGCTGGACAAAGGTGTGCAGGACGCTTTCTCTGCATTGCAGGAGCTGTTGCTGCAAGTGCGCGGTAATCTCGTGCCGCGTCATGAGGCCAGTGCGGAAGCCCGGCCGATTTCCAGCCAGGACCTGCTGCGTCTGTTGTCGCACATGCAGCAATATGTTCCGTCGTCGGAGATGCCGGAAGACTTCGATCTGCGCAACCAGCTGGAGCAATTGCTGACTCGTGTCAGCGTCAAGAGCGGCAAATTCCGCGTGGTGGGCGTGGGTGACGAAGACGTCATCAACCTGATCGCCATGCTGTTTGAATTCATTCTCGATGACCGCAATCTGCCGCCTTCACTGCGTGCGCTGATCGGCCGTCTGCAAATCCCGATGCTCAAAGTCGCGGTGATCGACAAGAGCTTTTTCAGTCGCGGCAGCCACCCAGCGCGGCGTCTGCTCAACGAAATCGCCTCTGCCGCATTGGGTTGGGGCGGTCGTGATGACTATCAGCGCGACTCGCTGTATGTCCGCGTCGAGCAAATCGTGCAGCGTCTGCTGAATGACTTTGTCGATGATCCGGCGATTTTCTCTGAGCTGTTGGTGGATTTTCTCGCTTTCACCAGCGATGAGCGCCGCCGTAGCGAATTGCTTGAACAGCGCACCCGTGATGCCGAAGAAGGCCGTGCGCGCGCCGAGCTGGCCCGTCAGCGGGTGCAGCAGGAGTTGAATCAACGTCTGCTCGGCAAGGTGTTGCCTGAAGTGGTCGTGCGTTTGCTGCAGGAAGCCTGGAGTAAAGTGTTGCTGCTGACTTGCCTCAAGCACGGCGATGATTCTCCCGAGTGGGAAGCTGGACTGGCCGCCATGGATGATCTGGTCTGGAGCGTTGAGCTGCATGAGGAGCCAGAGGCCAGACAGCGTCTGCTGGACCTCGTGCCTGGCTTGCTGAAGGCACTGCGTGAAGGCCTGACCAGCGCCGCGTTCGATCCGTTTGCGACCAGCGAGTTCTTCAGTCAGCTGGAAGTGCTGCATGTACAGGCGTTTCAGCATTTCTCGCGCGCTCAGGACGATGCGGCCAACGGCTCTTCCGCATCTGCTGAAGCCGAGGAAACGCACGGCCCGGCGATGATTCAGGTGGTCGAAGAGATCGTTTTGATTGCTCCGGGCGAGCAAGTTTTCAACGAGCCGGTTTCGTCGCGTCTGCCGGAAGACGATGCGGGTCTGGCTCAGGTCGACAAGTTGCGTCTGGGCGGCTGGGTAGAAATTCAGGAAGACGAAGAACATAAATTGCGCTGCAAGCTGGCGGCTATCGTCGAGCCAAGCGGTCGTTATGTATTCGTTAACCGCACCGGCATGAAAGTCCTGGAAAAGACCCGTGTGGGTCTGGCCATGGAGTTCCGCCGCGGCACTATCCGCATGCTCGACGACGCGCTGCTGTTTGACCGGGCGCTGGAGTCGGTGATGGGTAACTTGCGCAAGCTCAAGGGCGCGTAAGGCAGAAATGCAACCCTGTAGAAGATTCTGTGTTGGCCTGCCATAGAGTTCTGGTGGGAGCGAATTTATTCGCGAAGGGGCCGGTACATCCGCAGCCTGTGTATTGTTTGAAATACCGCCTTCCCGAATAAATTCGGTCTCACTGGATTGCTCTTCTACATAAACAGCATTCAGGGCATGCCGCACCAGACTCTTCCTACCCAATCCTCATCCATTTACACCCTCCCTATTTTTTTCATAGCGGGCATACTTGTCCCTGTCGATTTATCCGTGCAAGGAACATTCATGCAGCTCGATTGTGCAAGCGGCTGGTGCCATGGCATCCATCACTGCCCATCGCCCAACTTCAATGCGCGCCCTGCGGGTGAAATCTCTTTATTGGTGATTCACAACATCAGTTTGCCGCCTGCCCAGTTCAAGACCGGCAAGGTGCAGGCTTTTTTTCAGAATCAACTGGATGTCACCGAGCATCCGTATTTTGAAGGGATCGCAGATCTGCGCGTGTCGGCGCATTTTCTGATTGAGCGGGACGGGGAGGTGACTCAGTTCGTTTCCTGTCTGGATCGGGCCTGGCACGCAGGCGTATCGGTTTTCGAGGGACGGGAAACCTGCAACGACTTTTCCGTTGGCATCGAGCTTGAGGGCACTGACGAGCAGCCGTTCACCGATGCGCAATACGCCGCCCTGATTGATTTGACCCGTCAGCTACAGTCAGCGTATCCGGCGATCAGCAGCGCACGCATTTGTGGCCATAGCGACATAGCGCCGGGTCGAAAGACTGATCCGGGGCCGTTTTTTGACTGGTCGCGTTTCAAAGCGGCCTTGCAGGCTTGAAGTGAGGAACAGGTAAATGAGTTTTCTGGTGTTACTGCTGGCGGTCTTGATCGAGAAGTTTTCGGCGTTGCGTGAGCGTGTCCAGCGGGACGGTATCTGGCGGGCTGAACTGGCCAGGCTTGAAGCCAGTCCGCGGATGGCGTCGCACCCCTGGTTGATTCTTGGGCTGAGCGTGTTGCTGCCGGTCCTGCTGGTGGCATTGATTGTGGTGGTACTGGGCTCGGTCGCCAATGGCTGGCTGGCACTGCCGGTGCATCTGCTGGTGTTGATTTACAGCCTGGGGCGTGGCGATCTGATTGCCGCGCTCGGGCCGTTTCGTGACGCCTGCCGCCGCGGAGACGAGCAGGCTGCGGTACATGTTGCCGAGCGCGACATGGGCGTGCTGGCCGATAACAGCGAAGACCTGCTCAAAGGCGTGCAGGGCCACTTGCTATGGCAGGCCTATCAAAGTTTCTTTGCGGTGATTTTCTGGTACTTCCTGCTGGGGCCGGTAGCCGCGTTGGCCTACCGCTTGCTGGCCTTGGCTGCTGAGCATGGCAAGACCCCGGGCGTGGCAGAAAACGCTGCACAACTGCGCCATGCCTTCGACTGGATTCCGGTACGTCTGCTGGCGGCAAGCTTCGCGCTGGTGGGTAACTTCGTTGCGGTCACTCGGGTGATGCTGCATGAACTGCTCAGCTGGGATATCAGCGCCGCTCAGCTGATTGCCAAAGTCGGCTGCGTGGCCGGTGAAGTTCCTGCTCCGGTGGTGGGGGCGGAAGGCGTCAACAGCCTGGACGTGCTCTGGGAGTTGCTCATCCGCGCCGCGATTGTCTGGTACGCCGGGTTTGCGTTGTGGACGTTGTTGGTTTAACGATTATTTATCGACGGGCTCAAGCCTGTGGGAGCGAATTCATTCGCGAAGAGGCAGGTTCAGACGCTGATAATTTATTGCCTGAAATACCGTATTCGCGAATGAATTCGCTCCCACAGGCAGACCGTTTTCACTCAAGTCCAGGCAAATAACTCTTTAGCATTCCGGGTACTCGCCTTAGCCAACTGCTCAGGCGCAATACCCATCAATCCGGCCAACGCCGCACAGATATCCGGCAAATGCTCCGGGCTGTTGCGCTGACCCGGATACATGGCAGGTGCCATGTCCGGTGAGTCGGTTTCCAGCACGATGCTGTCCAGCGGCAGATCAGCGATGACCCGGTGCATGCGTAACGCTTGAGGCCAGGTCGCGGCACCACCGAGGCCGAGTTTGAAACCCAGTTTGATGTATTCGCGAGCCTCTTCACGACTTCCGGCAAACGCATGAATGATGCCGCTGCGCTTGAGCTTGAAGCGTTTGAGGGTGGCGATCACGTCGGCGTGGCTACGACGGACATGCAGCAGTGCGGGCAGGTTGAAGTCGGCGGCCAGTTGTAACTGTGCCTCGAAAATCTGCTGCTGACGCTGACGGTCCAGGCTTTCGACGTAGTAATCCAGGCCAATTTCCCCCACCGCACACAACTGCGGATGACCTTGCAGGCGAGTCAACCAGTCAGCCAGTTGATCGAGATGTTCCGGCTGATGCTCGTCGATGTACACCGGATGCAGGCCGAATGCGGCGTACAGCGAGGGGTTCGCAAGTGTCAGGTCCCAGATGCGCTGCCAGTTGCGCTCATACACCCCCAGCACCACCATGCGCTCGACGCCGAGCAGTCGGCAGCGGTCAAGAACTGCTGCTCGATCTGCATCGAAATCGCCGAAGTCCAGGTGCGTGTGGGTGTCAATGAGCATCACATTCAGTCCTCGTGAATGCGTTGTTTGAACGTCCGCACGATGGCATGTACACCCGGTTCGTACTGATTTTTTTCAATCGCAGCCAAAGCCAGATCCAGTGCAGCGCTGGCAATCAACTGGTGCTGCTGAGCCATCGCATTGACCGGCAGCGGCAGGAAGTCCAGCAATTGCGTATCACCAAATGTGCCCAGATGAAATTGCGCCGGGTTCACGGCGCGACTTTGCAGCGCATCGAAAACACCCTGCAACAGGACGTATGAGGTGGTGATTAGCGCGTCCGGGAAATCACCCAGTCGCTCAAAAATATCCTGCATCAATTGCTGACCGCATTGCCGGCTGAACGCCTCGCCGTGCTCGATGATCACCGAACCTTCAAAGCCTGCCAGCGCATCCTCGAAACCGCTGGCCCGGGCGCGGCTGATGCTCAGCTCGGGTCGGGCGCCAATCAGCGCGATGTGTCGGGGTTTCGTTTGCAGCAGGCTACGGGTCAGTTGCAGGCTGGCGTCGTGGTCGTCGCTGACGACTGAGCAAAAATGTCGGGCGTCCATTTCCCGGTCGATGGCGATGACCGGCATGCCTTTATCCTGCAGCTCGCGATAGCTGTCATCGCTGGCGGGCAGACAACTGGCAACAAACAGCGCGTCACAGCGACGGGCGCGGAATAGCTGTAGCAGTTGCAGCTCGCTGACGGGGTCGTCGTCGGAGCTGGCGATCAGCAACTGATAGCCGTGCGCCCGAGCGCCCTGTTCCAGCAGTTTGGCGATCCGCGCGTAACTGGGGTTTTCCAGGTCGGGCAGGATAAATCCCAAGGTGCGGGTGTGGCGGCTGCGCAAGCCTGCGGCCTGAGGGTTGGGGCGAAAGCCGTGCTCTTCAACGACCGCCTGAACGCGCTCGACGGTGGCGTTGCTGATGCGCTGTTGTTCGGCCTTTCCGTTGATCACGTAACTGGCCGTGGTGACGGACACTCCCGCCAGACGTGCAATATCACTGAGCTTCACTCGTGATTCCTTTTGTTATGGATGCCTCATCAGAGAAGATTCTCACCGAAAGCGGCCGATCTGCACAGCAGACCATCGTCCACCCTCAATGTTCTCAGGTTTATTTGCGTTAGCCGGGCTACATTGGACCTCGTGCTCTTCAACCTGCAGAGATAATCGAGTAACGTGCGGCAACTTAGATTAAACGTTTCAGCAACTTTTTTCGTTGCTGTTGTCATAGGCATACCTTTGATCGTTTATCTGTTTCATCACCTAAGCTGTCGATCAAACCGTGATCGTCCTTAAAACAAGAATCAGGCGCGTGCCCGCGCTGTACAGGAGACAGGCATGCTCGAGCTCACTGTTGAGCAAATATCCATGGCCCAGACGGCCGCGGATAAACCCGCCGCTTTGCAACTGCTTGCTGACCTTCTGGTTGCCGATGGCCTGGTTGCCGACGGCTACCTGACCGGTTTGCAGAACCGCGAGAAACAAGGTTCGACCTTCCTCGGTCAGGGCATCGCAATCCCCCACGGAACCCCCGAAACCCGCGACCAGGTCTTTTCCACCGGCGTGCGCCTCATGCAGTTTCCCGAGGGCGTGGATTGGGGCGACGGCCACATGGTCTATCTGGCCATTGGTATCGCTGCCAAATCCGACGAGCATTTACGCCTCTTGCAACTCCTGACGCGTGCCCTTGGCGAAAACGATATTGGTGAAGCCCTGCGTCAGGCCGAGAGCCCCGAAGCGCTGCTCAAGCTGTTGCAAGGCGCGCCGCAAGAGCTGGCCCTTGATAGCCAGTTGATCAGCCTTGGGGTTACGGCGGACGATTTCGAGGAACTGGTCTGGCGTGGCGCTCGTTTGCTGCGTAAGGCCGATTGTGTCGATAACGGCTTTGCTGCCGTGCTCCAGCAGGTTGAAGCCCTGTCTCTGGGTGATGGCCTGTGGTGGTTGCACAGCGAACAGACCGTCAAACGCCCAGGCCTGGCGTTCGTCACGCCGGACAAACCGATTCGTTATCTTGGTCAGCCGCTCACCGGGTTGTTCTGCCTCGCCAGTCTGGGCGAAGCGCACCAGACGTTGCTTGAGCGTTTGTGCTCCCTGCTGATTGAAGGTCGAGGCCACGAACTGGGCCAGGCCACCAGCAACCGTGCGGTGCTTGAAGCATTGGGCGGCGAAGTGCCCGCTGAATGGCCAACACAACACGTGACGCTGGCTAACGCCCATGGCTTGCATGCGCGTCCGGCGAAGATGCTTGCGCAACTGGCCAAGGAGTTTGAAGGCGATATTCGCGTTCGTGTGCTGGACACCGGCGAGAGTGCGGTCTCCGCCAAAAGCTTGAGCAAGCTGCTGAGCCTGGGCGCTCGCCGTGGCCAGGTGCTGGAGTTCATTGCCGAGCCGAGTGTCGCCGCCGATGCGCTGCCTGCTTTGCTGGCTGCCGTCGAGCAAGGTCTGGGCGAAGAAGTCGAACCGCTACCGACCGCAACTTCGCCGACACCCGTTGCCGCAGTCGTTGCTCCGGAAACGCCAGCGCCGCTGGATGGTGCTCAGATCACTGCGGTCCCGGCATCGCCGGGCATCGCCATCGGCCCAGCACATATTCAGGTGCTGCAAGCTTTTGATTACCCGCTGCAGGGCGAGTCGGCGGCCATTGAGCGCGAGCGTCTGGAAAAAGCCCTGACCGAAGTGCGTCAGGACATTCAGGGTCTTATTGAACGCAGCAAGGCCAAGGCGATTCGCGAGATTTTCATTACCCACGTCGAAATGCTCGATGACCCTGAGTTGATCAACGAAGTCATTTTGCGCCTTAAACAGGGCGAGAGCGCTGCGGCGGCTTGGGACAATGTGATCGACAGCGCGGCGCGTCAGCAAGAACAACTGCAGGACGTGCTTCTGGCTGAGCGGGCAGCGGATTTGCGCGACGTTGGCCGTCGCGTACTGGCACAGATTTGCGGTATCGAAAACGTCGCTGCCCCGGACGAACCCTACATTTTGGTGATGGACGAAGTCGGCCCCTCTGATGTGGCGCGACTGGATCCCGCTCAAGTGGCTGGCATCCTGACTGCGCGTGGCGGTGCCACGGCGCACAGCGCGATTGTGGCTCGTGCCTTGGGCATCCCTGCGCTGGTAGGTGCCGGTGATGGCGTGCTGTTGCTCAAGCCGGGAACGGTGCTGTTGCTCGACGGCCAGAAAGGTCGTCTGACTGTCGCGCCAGATGCCGAGACGCTGCAGCGCGCCGCTGAAGATCGCGACAACCGCGAACAGCGTCTGCAAGCCGCTGCTGCCAAACGCATGGAGCCTGCACTGACTGTTGACGGTCATGCGGTTGAAGTGTTCGCCAATATTGGCGACAGCGCCGGTACGCCGGCTGCGGTAGAGCAGGGTGCGGAAGGCATCGGGCTGTTGCGCACCGAGTTGCTGTTCATGGCTCACTCGCAGGCACCGGACGAGGCCACTCAGGAAGCTGAATACCGCCGCGTCCTGGACGACCTGCAAGGCCGCCCGTTGGTGGTTCGTACGCTGGACGTCGGTGGCGATAAACCACTGCCTTACTGGCCCATCGACAAAGAAGAAAACCCGTTCCTCGGTGTGCGCGGCATTCGTCTGACCCTGCAACGTCCGCAGGTCATGGAAAGCCAGCTGCGCGCCTTGTTGCGCGCTGCTGACAATCGTCCGCTGCGCATCATGTTCCCGATGGTCGGCACCGTTGAAGAATGGCGTCAGGCGCGGGACATGACGCTGCGTCTTCGGGAAGAAATCCCGGTTGCGGACTTGCAGATCGGCATCATGATCGAAGTACCGTCGGCCGCGTTGCTTGCTCCCGTGCTGGCCAAAGAAGTGGACTTCTTCAGTGTTGGCACCAACGACCTGACCCAATACACCATGGCCATCGACCGCGGCCACCCGACCCTGTCGGCGCAGGCTGACGGCCTGCACCCGGCGGTGTTGCAGCTGATCGACATCACCGTGCGTGCGGCCCATGCCAATGGCAAGTGGGTTGGTATCTGCGGCGAACTGGCGGCGGATCCGTTGGCAGTGCCGGTGCTGGTCGGCCTCGGCGTGGATGAGTTGAGTGTTTCGGCGCGCAGCATCGGTGAAGTAAAGGCCTGCGTGCGTGAATTGAATTTGAGTACGGCGAAGCAACTGGCGCAAACCGCGCTGACGGTGGGCAGCGCCGCCGAAGTGCGTGCCCTTGTGGAGGCTTTGTAATGGCCAAGATTCTGACCCTGACCATGAACCCCGCGCTGGACCTGACTGTGCAGTTGGGGCCGTTGCAGCTCGGGCAAGTCAATCGCAGTGAAGCCATGCTCAGCCATGCGGCGGGTAAAGGTTTGAACGTTGCCCAAGTGTTGGCTGATCTGGGGCATCAAGTAACCGTCGCTGGCTTTCTCGGCGTCGACAATCAGCAACCGTTCGAGGCGTTGTTTACGCGTCGCGGCTTTGTCGATGAGTTCGTTCGCGTGCCGGGTGAAACCCGCAGCAACATCAAGCTGGCGGAGCAGAGTGGACGCATCACCGACCTGAATGGCCCCGGCCCCATGGTCAGTGAGGACGCACAGCAAGCGTTGTATGCCCGTGTTGAGCAGATCGCGACGCAGTTTGATGCCGTCGTGGTTGCGGGCAGTCTGCCGCGCGGTGTCAGCCCGGAATGGCTGCACAAGTTGCTGGTCCGTCTGAAAGATCTTGGTCTGAAAGTCGCCCTGGACAGCAGTGGCCTGGCCTTGCGTGCCGGTCTCGCGGCAGGTCCGTGGTTGATCAAACCCAATACCGAAGAACTGGCCGATGCGCTGGACGCCCCGATCATTTCCATCGCCGCTCAGGCCGAAGCCGCAGCCAGCCTGCGCGCCCGAGGCATTGAGCATGTGGTGATTTCGCAGGGTTCCGAAGGTGTGCATTGGTTCAGCGCCGAGACCGCGTTGCAGTCGTTGCCGCCGAAAGTCACCGTCGCGAGCACGGTAGGTGCCGGGGATTCGCTGCTGGCGGGGATGGTGCACGGTTTGCTCAGCGGCCATCCGGCTCAGCAAACCCTGCGCACTGCTACGGCAATTGCCGCCATGGCGGTAACCCAGATCGGATTTGGCATTACTGATAATGCACAGCTTAAAAAGCTCGAAGGCGGCGTGAACGTTCGCACTTTGGCGGAAAGATAAAGGAACCGGCCACTGCATGGTCGGTTTAGGAGCTGCCGAAGGCTGCGATCAGGTGTGTCAGACACGCCGCTTTCGCAGCCTTCGGCAGCTCCTACAGAATGCATTCCAATCAACTTGGTTATGCGCTGTTTAATAAGAGAGGCCAGGTAATGAAATTAGCCATTGTGACAGCCTGCCCGAACGGCAAGGTCAGCAGCGTTCTCAGTGCGAGGCTGCTGGATGCCGCCGCCCAGCGTATGGGCTGGAGCACCTGCGTCGAGGTCTTTGATCCGCGCAACCCGACACAGGTTTTGTCTGCTCAGGAAATTGCTGACGCCGACTGGATTCTGGTGGTCAACACCGGTGAAGTCGATCTGTCCCGCTTTGTGGGCAAGCGTCTTTTTCAAGATTCTCCCGCTCACGCGCTGCAAGACGTGGACGGCTTCCTGCATCGCGCGTCCGAGCAGGCCAAAGTCTACGAGGCATCTGCTGCCGTAGCGCCTGCAGCGACTGGCGCAGTACCGCGCATCGTTGCGGTTACCGCATGCCCGACGGGCGTTGCGCACACCTTCATGGCCGCTGAGGCCATTCAGCAGGCAGCCAAACGTCTGGGTTATGAGCTTCAGGTTGAGACTCAAGGCTCGGTGGGCGCACGTAATCCTCTGAGTGCCCAGGCGATTGCCGATGCTGACGTGGTGTTGCTGGCGGCCGATATCGAAGTGGCTACCGAGCGCTTTGCGGGCAAACGTATTTACCGCTGCGGCACCGGTATTGCCCTGAAGCAATCCGACGCCACGCTGAAAAAAGCGCTTGCTGAGGGGCAGGTAGAGTCTTCTGGCAGTGCATCGACCGCACCGGCCAAGCAGGAGAAAACCGGTGTCTACAAACACTTGCTGACGGGTGTGTCGTACATGCTGCCGATGGTGGTGGCGGGCGGTTTGCTCATCGCACTGTCGTTTGTTTTCGGCATTGAAGCTTTCAAGGAGCCAGGCACACTGGCTGCGATTCTGAAACAGGTGGGTGACGCTGCCTTTACGTTGATGGTGCCGCTGCTGGCCGGGTACATCGCCTACTCCATCGCCGATCGTCCAGGCCTGGCCCCGGGCATGATCGGTGGTCTGTTGGCGAGCACCCTGGGCGCAGGTTTCATTGGCGGGATTGCAGCGGGTTTCATCGCGGGCTATAGCGCCTGGGCGATCAATCGCTACGTGCGTTTACCTGCCAGCGTTGAGGCGCTCAAACCGATTCTGATTATTCCGTTGCTGGCCAGTCTGATCACCGGCCTGCTGATGATTTACGCCGTGGGCGGGCCTGTCGCAGGGCTGCTGGAAAGCCTGACGGTATTCCTCAACAGCATGGGCACCACCAACGCCATTCTGTTGGGCGTGTTACTCGGGGCGATGATGTGTGTCGATCTGGGCGGCCCGATCAACAAAGCGTCTTATGCGTTCTCGGTAGGTTTGCTGGCGTCCCAGAGCTACGCGCCCATGGCAGCTGCGATGGCTGCGGGCATGGTTCCGCCGATTGGCATGGGCATCGCCAGCTTCATCGCCCGCCATAAATTCGCTCAGAGCGAGCGGGAAGCGGGCAAGGCCGCGTTTGTTCTGGGGCTGTGCTTCATTTCCGAAGGCGCGATTCCATTTGCTGCGAAAGATCCGCTGCGGGTGATTCCGGCAAGTATTGCCGGTGGCGCGCTGACCGGTGCGTTGTCGATGTACTTCGGCTGCAAGCTGATGGCTCCGCATGGCGGCCTGTTCGTGATGTTGATCCCGAATGCCATTAATCATGCGCTGCTGTATCTGCTGGCAATTGTCGCGGGCAGCGTGGTGACAGGCGTGACCTACGCGTTGCTCAAGCGTCCGGAAGTGGCTGAGATGGAGGTTGCGCCAGCCAACGCATGATGTGCTGGCCTCTCTGGCCT